>NZ_JAINFN010000024.1:0-1230 GCF_026130245.1 Pantoea sp. JK | reverse complement strand
TGGAGTGACCCCATTCCCGTAGACATTCGCTGTCCTCACGACGAGGCCTTTTCGAAGGCCTCTGGACTGACGCCTCCCAAGTGGCTGTGGCGTCGGGTCCGGTTGTAGAACACTTCGATATAATCAAAGATATCAGCCCGGGCCATGTCCCGGGTTCTATAGATCCGCTTTCTGATGCGCTCTTTTTTTAGCGAACTGAAGAAGGATTCCGCCACTGCATTATCCCAG
Source organism: Pantoea sp. JK (assembly GCF_026130245.1). NCBI lineage: Bacteria > Pseudomonadati > Pseudomonadota > Gammaproteobacteria > Enterobacterales > Erwiniaceae > Pantoea > Pantoea sp. JK. Next base: position 1,002 of record NZ_JAINFN010000024.1, on the reverse strand, counting down.
CAGTTGCCGCGCCGGCTCATGCTGGGTGACAGGTTATTAGCCTGGCAGAACCGTCGCCAGTCATCGCTGCCATACTGGCTTCCCTGGTCGCTGTGTATGATAACGGTTTCCTCAGGCCTTCGTCGCCAGACGGCCATCAGAAGAGCATCCAGCGCCAGTTCGCGCGACAGTGAGGGTTTCATTGACCAGCCCACCACATTGCGGGCAAACAGGTCTATGACCACGGCCAGATACAGCCAGCCCTGCCAGGTCCGTATGTAGGTAATATCCGTTACCCAGACCTGGTTCGGTTTAACGACTGTGAACTCCCGCTGTACCCGGTTAGGCGCGATGACTGACGGACGTCCCCGTGCTCCTCGCGGGATTTTATAGCCATGTACGGCCTTGATTCTGTTCTGCCGCATAATTTTCGCTACCCTGTTTTTACTGCATACCTCCCCGATTTCTCGTAGGTCACTGTGGACCCGCCGGTATCCATAAACGCCGCCACTCAGGGTATAAGAGTCGCGGATAAGCGTCAGCAGTCGCTGATTATCCTGCTCTCCAGTTGATACCGGGCAGTGGAGCCAGACGTAAAAACCGGAACGGGCAACCTTCAGAACCCGACACATCAGTGTGATCGACCAGACCTGACGGTGATCGTTGATGAAGCGGTACTTTAGTCGGGCTCCCTTGCAAAGTACCGCGCCGCCTTTTTCAGGATATCCCGCTCCTCCTCAGTTCGCTTGAGTTGCGCTTTCAACCGGAGGATCTCCGTCCGGGCATCCAGCAGATCCTGCGCCTGGTGCCCGCTGGCATCAGGTTTTATAGAGCGGATCCATTTATAAAGGCTGTGTTGCGAGACGCCCAGGCGTTCAGATACGTCGGCGACGGAATAGCCCCGCTCGGTGATCTGGCGGACTGCTTCTTCTTTAAACTCAGGGGTAAATCGTGGTGTGCCCATAGACTCCTCCTATGCTCAAAATATAGGGCAGATTTGTCTATGGGCTCGGGGTCACTCCA
>NZ_JAINFN010000023.1:0-1344 GCF_026130245.1 Pantoea sp. JK | reverse complement strand
ATTACGGATTTTTTTATGTTACTCAGTCAGGCTCTCGATGCCGTTCTTAACTTTACGCCCAAAGAGTTCTCCGCGCTCTCCGATCTGCTCTCGCCTGAACTCATCGACGAATGCCTGGCTGATACTGGTATCGTGACCGTGCGAAAACGCCGTCTTCCAATGGAGATGATGGTCTGGGCCGTTACCGGCATGGCCCTGTTCCGCTCGCTTTCCATGAACCAGATTGTTTCTCATCTGGATATCGTTTTGCCGGGCAAGCGCCCATTCGTCGCGACCAGCGCGGTTGTGCAGGCGCGTCAGCGGCTCGGAGAAGACGTGGTCCGCCGGGTCTTTGAAAAGTCACGCCAGCTCTGGTTTGATAAAACACCGCTGTCACACTGGAACGGCCTGACACTGCTGGCGGTCGACGGCACGCTGTGGCGGGCCCCCGATACGCCGGAAAACGATAAGGCCTTTGGGCGGACGGCAAATGCACACAGTCAGTCTGACTGGCCTCAGCTGCGCATGGTCTGCCAGATGGAGCTGACAAGCCATCTCTTATCGGGCGTGAGCTTTGGCAGCGTGACCGAAACCAGCGAGGTTGATCTTGCGGCACAACTGGTGGGACAGACGCCGGATCACTCGCTAACGATCCTGGATAAAGGCTTCTATGCGCCCGGCTTCCTGCATTACTGGCAGACCTCGGGGGTGGAAAGACACTGGATGCTACCTCTGCGCAACGATGCAAAATACCGTGTTCTGCAAAAACAGGGCTCAGGCAGCGAGCTGATAGAACTGGACCTGTCGTGGCAGGCGCGTAAAAAATGGAAAGATGTGCCGGAAACGCTGACGGCGCGACTGATAAGCAAAAAGGTTAACGGGAGAGTGGTGAAAATCCTGACGTCAATGTGCGATCCATTGCGATATCCGGGAGGGGATATCGTTGATCTTTATGGACATCGCTGGGAAATAGAACATGGCTTCCGGGAGATGAAGCAGCATCTGTTGAACAACGAGCTCACGCTGAGAAGCAAAACACCGGAACTGGTGAAGCAGGAGTTATGGGGCGTTGCGCTGGCGTATAACCTGCTGCGTTTTATGATGGCGCAGATGGCCTATAGCCTGAAAAACGTGGAGCCTTATCAGCTGGGGTTTAAGCAGGCGGCACTGTACCTGACAGGTCAACTGAGACTCCTGCCTGCGGTAGCGCCGGGAAAAATCCCGAGAATAATAGATGAAATAATGGCGATGGCGGGAAGCTTCGTGCTGCCAACCCGGCGGACGAGACATTATCCGCGAGCGGTGAAAAAGAAGCCGAAACGCTATGCGTTCCGGCATGATTAAGTCTTAACTGACGAGCATTAC
>NZ_JAINFN010000022.1:0-2966 GCF_026130245.1 Pantoea sp. JK | reverse complement strand
CGGTCTCTCAGACCAAAACGCCTCTGGCGTTGTAAGGTTAAGCCTCACGGGTCATTAGTACCGGTTAGCTCAACGCATCGCTGCGCTTACACATCCGGCCTATCAACGTCGTAGTCTTCAACGTCCCTTCAGGACTCTCAAGGAGTCAGGGAGAACTCATCTCGGGGCAAGTTTCGTGCTTAGATGCTTTCAGCACTTATCTTTTCCGCACTTAGCTACCGGGCAGTGCCATTGGCATGACAACCCGAACACCAGTGGTGCGTTCACTCCGGTCCTCTCGTACTAGGAGCAACCCCCCTCAATTCTCCAGCGCCCACGGCAGATAGGGACCGAACTGTCTCACGACGTTCTAAACCCAGCTCGCGTACCACTTTAAACGGCGAACAGCCGTACCCTTGGGACCTACTTCAGCCCCAGGATGTGATGAGCCGACATCGAGGTGCCAAACACCGCCGTCGATATGAACTCTTGGGCGGTATCAGCCTGTTATCCCCGGAGTACCTTTTATCCGTTGAGCGATGGCCCTTCCATTCAGAACCACCGGATCACTATGACCTGCTTTCGCACCTGCTCGAGCCGTCACTCTCGCAGTCAAGCTGGCTTATGCCATTGCACTAACCTCCTGATGTCCGACCAGGATTAGCCAACCTTCGTGCTCCTCCGTTACTCTTTGGGAGGAGACCGCCCCAGTCAAACTACCCACCAGACACTGTCCGCAGCCCGGATTACGGGCCTACGTTAGAACATCAAACATTAAAGGGTGGTATTTCAAGGTTGGCTCCACGCAGACTGGCGTCCACGCTTCAAAGCCTCCCACCTATCCTACACATCAAGGCTCAATGTTCAGTGTCAAGCTATAGTAAAGGTTCACGGGGTCTTTCCGTCTTGCCGCGGGTACACTGCATCTTCACAGCGATTTCAATTTCACTGAGTCTCGGGTGGAGACAGCCTGGCCATCATTACGCCATTCGTGCAGGTCGGAACTTACCCGACAAGGAATTTCGCTACCTTAGGACCGTTATAGTTACGGCCGCCGTTTACCGGGGCTTCGATCAAGAGCTTCTCCTTGCGGATAACCCCATCAATTAACCTTCCGGCACCGGGCAGGCGTCACACCGTATACGTCCACTTTCGTGTTTGCACAGTGCTGTGTTTTTAATAAACAGTTGCAGCCAGCTGGTATCTTCGACTGGCTTCAGCTCCGGGAGCAAGTCCCTTCACCTACGCGCCAGCGTGCCTTCTCCCGAAGTTACGGCACCATTTTGCCTAGTTCCTTCACCCGAGTTCTCTCAAGCGCCTTGGTATTCTCTACCTGACCACCTGTGTCGGTTTGGGGTACGATTTCGTGTTACCTGGAGCTTAGAGGCTTTTCCTGGAAGCAGGGCATCAGTTACTTCACCACCGTAGTGGCTCGTCGTCACGCCTCAGCCTTAAGATATCCCGGATTTACCAAAGATATCAGCCTACACGCTTAAACCGGGACAACCGTCGCCCGGATAACCTAGCCTTCTCCGTCCCCCCTTCGCAGTAACACCAAGTGCAGGAATATTAACCTGCTTCCCATCGACTACGCTTTTCAGCCTCGCCTTAGGGGTCGACTCACCCTGCTCCGATTAACGTTGAACAGGAACCCTTGGTCTTCCGGCGAGCGGGCTTTTCACCCGCTTTATCGTTACTTATGTCAGCATTCGCACTTCTGATACCTCCAGCATGCCTCACAGCACACCTTCAACGGCTTACAGAACGCTCCCCTACCCAACAACACATAGTGTCGCTGCCGCAGCTTCGGTGCATGGTTTAGCCCCGTTACATCTTCCGCGCAGGCCGACTCGACCAGTGAGCTATTACGCTTTCTTTAAATGATGGCTGCTTCTAAGCCAACATCCTGGCTGTCTGTGCCTTCCCACATCGTTTCCCACTTAACCATGACTTTGGGACCTTAGCTGGCGGTCTGGGTTGTTTCCCTCTTCACGACGGACGTTAGCACCCGCCGTGTGTCTCCCGTGATAACATTCTTCGGTATTCGCAGTTTGCATCGGGTTGGTAAGCCGGGATGGCCCCCTAGCCGAAACAGTGCTCTACCCCCGAAGATGAGTTCACGAGGCGCTACCTAAATAGCTTTCGGGGAGAACCAGCTATCTCCCGGTTTGATTGGCCTTTCACCCCCAGCCACAAGTCATCCGCTAATTTTTCAACATTAGTCGGTTCGGTCCTCCAGTTAGTGTTACCCAACCTTCAACCTGCCCATGGCTAGATCACCGGGTTTCGGGTCTATACCCTGCAACTTAACGCCCAGTTAAGACTCGGTTTCCCTGCGGCTCCCCTATACGGTTAACCTTGCTACAGAATATAAGTCGCTGACCCATTATACAAAAGGTACGCAGTCACCCCATTAAAGAGGCTCCCACTGCTTGTACGTACACGGTTTCAGGTTCTGTTTCACTCCCCTCGCCGGGGTTCTTTTCGCCTTTCCCTCACGGTACTGGTTCACTATCGGTCAGTCAGGAGTATTTAGCCTTGGAGGATGGTCCCCCCATATTCAGACAGGATACCACGTGTCCCGCCCTACTCTTCGAACTCACAGTATGTGCACTTTCGTGTACGGGGCTATCACCCGGTATCGCGCGACTTTCCAGACGCTTCCACTAACGCACAAACTGATTCAGGTTCTGGGCTGTTCCCCGTTCGCTCGCCGCTACTGGGGGAATCTCGGTTGATTTCTTTTCCTCTGGGTACTTAGATGTTTCAGTTCCCCAGGTTCGCCTCGCAACACTATGTATTCATGTTGCGATGATGCACTGAGTGCACCGGGTTTCCCCATTCGGACATCGTCGGCTGTAGCGGTTCATATCACCTTACCGACGCTTTACGCAGATTAGCACGTCCTTCATCGCCTCTGACTGCCAGGGCATCCACCGTGTACGCTTAGTCGCTTAACCTCACAACCCACAGGCGTTTTGCAACGC
>NZ_JAINFN010000021.1:0-4478 GCF_026130245.1 Pantoea sp. JK | reverse complement strand
ATTACTCACGATAAGATCTCAATTGACACCGTTGCTCTACGTCTTGGCTATGCCTCGCAGGCAGCGTTTAGCAGAGCGTTCAAGCGCATCAATGGCTATCCGCCGGGCGCTATGCGTCAGCGAACAGCGAGAGGCGTTATTAAAGATCCTGAGCTAATCAGCCGATAAGTCCGGATCAGCTCTTGTGGCCCGAAGATGCCGCATAACAGGCTCCAGCGGTGCCGCGATAGAAAGCCTGACGTTCTCATTATCAGGCATTTTTTAGCACCTAATGGGTTTAGAAGCAGAAATAAATGTGTTCAGCATCATCAGCAAACAACGGAATCACCAGCATGCATATCGCGTTCAAACCTACATTTTCTGCCGTTTGGTCCACGGATGCACAGGGCATTTGCATTACCAGCCAGGAAAGCCCTGAAGGTCTGATGCCATTACTTAAAGGCATAACGCTTTGTGAGTGGCTTAGCCTCGCGCTGGTAGAGGAAGATGCAAAAATCGCATTGCAGTTGACAGCGGCATTAGAGTTTAGGACGCCTTTTAATATAGAAGTGCCGATCAAATGTCTGGATGGAAAGTTGCGCCATGTGATTGTTTCAGGTCTGCCGGCATGCCAATCAAATGATTCTCATGCACAGTTTAGTGGCTTCGTTTTAGATGTTACCGGACAGCGCAAAGCACTTCAGGACGCGCTGCGTACGGCGACAGAATATCGTCTGTTGATAGAAAACAGTACTGATCTGATCGCCCACTGCGATGCGGAAGGCCGGTACGTGTCGATCTCTCCTTCTTATAGCGAAATGATAGGCTGGTCATCCGATGAAATAGTTGGCCAACTGGTGGTGGACTTCCTGCATCCTGAAGATAGAACACCTGCTGAGGTCGTTCTGGCAAATATCTTCAACGGTGCTGAGTTACCAGACGTCGTTGAGGTGCGCAAGCGGCATCGTAACGGCCACTACATTACACTTGGTACTAAGGCCTGCGGCGTTAGCGATCCCTCTACAGGTAAAAATATCGGGGCAGTGCTGGTTTCGCGCGATATCACCCGAGATAAAGAAAAGATGATGATGCTTGAGCGGCTCGCTACCCGCGACACGTTAACCGGACTGCCAAACCGAGCCTGGATCAACGACAAAGTGCAATCCATGCTGACGCACGTAGAAGATCCTTCGTATACGACTGTACTGTTTATCGATCTAAATGGATTCAAAGCCGTTAACGATTCGATGGGGCACGCAATGGGTGATATGTTGCTGCAGCAGGTAAGCGAACGGCTACAAAGTTGCATGCGCCAAGGCGACTCGTTAGCACGCCAGGGAGGAGACGAGTTTGTCGTGGCAGCAAAGTGCAGTAGTCATGATGCTGCAGCCGGTATTGCACTGCGCCTCATAGACGGCCTGAAAGCTCCTTTTTCTATTAGTGGCGTGGAAGTAAAGATCGGAGCATCGATTGGTATCAGCCTTGCGCGTTTCGGGACGAAAACGGCCAAAACGTTATTCGACAATGCCGATAAAGCGATGTATCAGGCTAAAGCACGACGTGATGGGTCATATCAATTTTTCCGACCTGATACGCTGCCGTTGTAAGAAATTTGCCAGAAGAGGCCATGGCGAACATCGTTGACACCGTTTGGGCATAAAAGGCCCGACTTCCAGTATGATTTTGACTTCTACTGGCATTACAGGTAGCAGTGATGCCCTTTTTAAGCCAATCAGAGAAAGAATAAGAGCGCAATTTAAGGGAAATTGTTCTTATTTTACACCTGTTTTTAAGACGTTCTTCGTTTCTAAAATAATGTAACTAAAAAAAGAGAAAATTTCCCCCCCCCCCAAAATATTAATTTAAATTTAGTGATGGGTGAATTTAATTTAAATTAATGCTTTGAAAAGGCTTAATTTAACTTAAGTTATTCGTGGTAACTAAAGTGGTTCTTATAATTTCCGGGCGTGATAAATTTGAGTGAAGCCCTTATTAATTTGCCGCGCAGGCAGGGTTAATTTCACTGTCTATAATTTCTGTTCTTCTGCAAATCATCTTGAACTTTTAGAGAATTATAAATGAAAATATCTACACGCCTGGCTGCGGGTTTCAGTCTGCTCATTATTCTTTTCGTATTGTGCACGGGGATTGCTCTGAACGCATTATGGCAGGCGCGGGATGGGATGGAAGATACGGTTAATAACAAGATGAAGCGCTTTACGCTGGTTCAGGATATGCGAGGAATTGCTCGAGATATGGCTATTGCTGTTCGCAACCTGGCGTTACTGAGCGATCCCGTAGAAATGCAGCCTGAATGGCAAAGATTAATCTCGCAGCAGAAAAATTATATTGATAAGCGTCGTGAGCTGGTGGAAAGCATGACGATCAATGTTTCATCTCAAGGGAAGGAGGCTCTTGATAAGGTCGTTTCCTCAGAGAGCGCCGCGATGGAGACCTTAATGATCGCAGGGAAGATGGGACTCGATAACCGTCAGCAGGAAGCAACGGTTTACCTCTTGAAAACTGCACGACCGGCGCAGCAGGCATTAATGGGAGCGCTGGATGCGCTGACGAATATCGAAATGACACTCAGCAAGGAGACAATGGCTGAGAATAGTGCATCCACGACACGCACAGCGTTTATTTTATTAATAATGGCGGCATTCTCGGTGATTATTTCTGGGGTGACCGGTTATTTCATCGTACGCGTACTGATGCGTCAGCTAGGCGGCGAGCCCGCCCAGGCACAAGAACTTGCGGCAGCCATCGCCGCGGGGAATCTGACAACCTCAATAACCTTGCGCCGTAACGATAAGCACAGCCTACTGGCATCGTTAGATCGTATGCAGGAGAGTCTACGTGGGCTGGTATCACAAATTAAAGACTCGGCTGGATCTGTTGCTTTAGCCGCAGATGAGATATCGAAAGGCAACACAGAACTTTCATCACGTACTGAACAGCAGGCCGCTGCGCTTCAGGAAACGGCCGCAAGTATGGAGCAACTTACGGCAACGGTGAAAAGTAACACTGCAGGTGCGCAACAGACGGCACAAGTTGCACGTGGGACAGCAGATCTGGCGCGAGCAGGCGAGGCAGATGTGCAGAAAATGTCGGATACGATGAACGAGATTTCTCTAAGCGCGACAAAAGTGAGGGATATTACTTCAGTCATTGAAAGCATTGCCTTCCAGACCAATATTCTTGCACTCAATGCCGCCGTTGAAGCTGCTCGCGCCGGTGAGGAAGGAAGGGGATTTGCCGTGGTTGCCGGTGAAGTCAGAACGCTAGCACAACGAAGTGCGACTGCTGCGCGGGATATAAAACACCTTATTGAGCAGGCCGTAGGGCAGGTGGAAAGTGGAGTGAATGTGGCGACAGGAACCGGCCAGAGCATCATGAAAATCGTCAGCATGGTAGGTGAGCTCGCGGATGCGATGGACGAGATATCTCTGGCTTCTTCCGAACAAATGCAGGGGATTTCGCAGGTCAGCATTGCCGTTAGTCAAATGGACGGCGTAACACAGAACAATGCTGCATTGGTTGAAGAATCCTCCTCTGCGTCACAAGAGCTTTCTGCTCAGGCGCATGCTTTACGTGGCATGGTTGAAGCATTCCAGGTGTAATAAATCTCATTTACGTTGGGGCCCTAGTCTGGGCCCCGCATTATTTTATCTTTTGCCTACGACTCCGTGAGAATCAGCCTCAGGCATGCTTATTCTGTGGCTCTACCCGTTAGCCTATAGCTAAGTCGCTAACCAAATCCGATTACCGCAAAGTGGATAACACCTCCATTACAACCCATATTCCCCACGCAGCAGCCCAAACAGCCAATCGTTATGCCACGCATTTCTCAGCCAGTAACTTTCCCGCAGCTCACCTTCTAATACAAAACCAACTTTTTCCAGCAGTCGACGAGAGGGCGTATTGCCTGCGGTGACAGTGGCACTCAAACGTCGAATGCCGCCTTCGCCGAACGCATAGTCACAAATGGCGCGAAGCGATTCGTGTGCATAGCCTTTGCCTTGCGCTTCTGGTGCGAACAGAAAGCCAACTTCGGCACAGTCGCTATCGCGATGAATATAGCCGTTAACACCGATGCAATTGCCCGATTGTTTCTCCCGCACCACCAGACACAACCAATGCGCGCTGCGTGGCGACCAGAGCGGCAATCTTGCTGTGAAGTCGGCGTGAATTTTTTCTTCAGATTTTGCATCGGCAATGTAATGCATGACCTGTGGCGAGAGCTGGAGCTGACGAAAGAAATCCCTGTCGTCTTCGGTGATCTGCGAGCAGGTGAGTCTAAGGGTTTCGAGATGCAGCTTAGTGGTCAAATTTCACCTTCGTTTATCGGATGCGAAAGTGAATTAAGTTAAACCAGGTCGCCATAAATGGCGTAATGCTCGTCAGTTAAGACTTAATCATGCCGGAACGCATAGCGTTTCGGCTTCTTTTTCACCGCTCGCGGATAATGTCTCGTCCGCCGGGTTGGCAGCACGAAG
>NZ_JAINFN010000020.1:0-5070 GCF_026130245.1 Pantoea sp. JK | reverse complement strand
CGAACTCAGAAGTGAAACGCCGTAGCGCCGATGGTAGTGTGGGGTCTCCCCATGCGAGAGTAGGGAACTGCCAGGCATCAAATAAGTGAAGAAGCCCCGAACGAAAGTTCGGGGCTTTTTTACGTCGGCACATCAGTAATATCCCATCAGAAATACGAAAACATCAAACTAGCAACCTGCCGATCAGGTAAACTACGGCCAGATTAATCAGTAAAGGCCGTGAAATGTCCAGCCCCAATACATCCCTAGAAGCTTTCAACACCCTTGGTCTTGCGATCAATGCCCAAACGCTGACCATCGCTGAAACTCCTGACGCTATTACCCTTGCCTGGAAAAACAGTCAGCAATTAAATCTGCCCTTTATTGTATTAGGCGAAGGGAGCAACGTACTCTTTCTGGAAGATTTCAGCGGCTCTGTGGTCGTTAATGCGATTAAAGGCATAACTATCGAAGAGCATGACGAAGCATGGCATTTACATGTTGGTGCTGGCGAAAATTGGCATGCTTTAGTTGAACAGACGCTAAAGAAAGGCATTACAGGACTGGAAAACCTGGCGCTAATTCCCGGCATGGCAGGCTCAGCACCGATTCAAAATATCGGTGCATATGGTGTCGAATTTAAAGATATCTGTCACTACGTTGACGTTTTACATCTTCCAACGCAAAAGATTATTCGTTTGTACCGGGAAGAGTGCCAGTTTGGCTACCGCGATAGTGTTTTCAAACATGCAATGAAGAATGACTATGCCATTGTTGCAGTGGGATTACGCCTGGCAAAACAATGGAAACCTGTTCTGACTTATGGCGATCTAACTAAATTAAACCCAGCAACAGTCTGTGCGTGGGATGTATTCATTGCTGTTTGCCATATGCGTCAAAGCAAACTGCCTGACCCAAAAATTACAGGCAATGTGGGGAGTTTCTTCAAGAATCCGCTCATCACCGCTGAGCATGCAACTGCGCTAGTTAAGCAGTGGCCATCCATTCCTCAGTATCCTCAGGTCAGCGGTGAAATGAAATTAGCAGCTGGCTGGTTGATCGACCAATGCGGCCTTAAAGGCTTTCGTGTTGGCGGTGCCGCAGTTCACCGACAACAGGCTTTGGTACTGATTAATGAAGATCATGCCACTCCACAGGATATTGTCGATTTGGCGCATCAGGTCAGAAATAGAGTCGGTCAAAAATTTGATGTTTGGCTGGAGCCAGAAGTGCGCTTTATCGGTGCTCAAGGCGAGCGTAACGCCGTTGAGGTAATTTCATGAAAGATAATAGCGTGCCGTTAAAGTTGGTGGCATTGGTGGCTGATGGTGAATTTCACTCTGGTGAACAACTGGGCGAAGCACTTGGCATGAGCCGTGCAGCGATCAATAAACATATACAGACCCTGAAAAGCTGGGGTCTGGATGTCTATACGGTGACGGGTAAAGGCTACAGCTTACCGGAACCTATCCAGTTACTGGATGAAGAAGTCATTCTATCTCACCTGCATCAACCTAATCTGGCGGTGATTCCTGTTATCGATTCTACCAATCAGTATTTGCTGGATCGGATGGATAAATTGCCGTCTGGCTATGCGTGCATTGCCGAATATCAGCAAGCAGGGCGCGGACGTCGCGGCCGTAAGTGGTTTTCTCCATTTGGCTCCAACCTGTATATGTCCATGTATTGGCGCCTGGAGCAGGGGCCAGCCGCGGCGATGGGCCTGAGTCTGGTGATTGGTATCATCATGGCAGAGGTGATTCAATCATTAGGTGCGCCGAATGTCCGGGTTAAGTGGCCAAATGACCTCTATCTTAACGATCGTAAACTTGCCGGTATTTTAGTTGAGTTAACCGGTAAAACAGGAGATGCCGCTCAGATCGTTATAGGTGCGGGCGTCAATTTGCTGATGCGTTCAGAAGGTACGGCGGAAATTAATCAGGGTTGGATTAATCTTCAGGAAGCTGGTGTTGATATTGATCGCAACGAGTTAGCTGCAAAGTTGATCAATAGCCTGCGTGAAGCGTTACCCATTTTTGAGCGCGATGGTTTGGCTCCTTTTGTCTCCCGCTGGGAACTCCTTGATAACTTCATTAATCGCCCAGTAAAGCTACTTATAGGGGATCGTGAGGTATATGGTATTGCGCGAGGTATTGATAAGCAGGGTGGGTTATTACTGGAGCAGGATGGAGTCATTAAATCCTGGGTCGGGGGCGAAATTTCGTTGCGTCCAGACAATTAATTTATATCAACTAAAATAAAATGCCCACACTCTTTAATGGGCATTTCATTAAAAAAAACTATTTTCTCAAGCGAACACTTTGCACAGCATGATCAGCTGACTTAGTCATAATAAGGCTGGCCCGCTCACGTGTAGGCAGGATATTTTCCTTTAAATTAAGCCAGTTAATCTCTTTCCAAAGCCCGCGCGCAATATTGAGTGCATCTTCTTCTGGTAATTGCGAATAGTGATGGAAATAAGAGTCAGGATCGCTAAATGCACCCTCACGGAATTTCAAAAATCGATTTACATACCAATTCTCGAGTAATGACTCTGGTGCATCGACGTAAATTGAAAAATCGACGAAGTCAGACACAAATACGTGATGAGGATCGTGAGGATAGTCCATACCGCTTTGCAGCACATTCAATCCTTCAAGAATAAGAATATCAGGCTGTTGTACAACCTTATCGCCATCCGGAATGACATCGTAAATCAGATGAGAATAAACCGGCGCTGTCACCTGGCTGGCACCTGATTTTAAATCAGAGACGAAGTTAACGAGGCGATGCATATCGTAAGATTGTGGGAACCCTTTTTTCTTCATCAGACCGCGCTCTTTGAGCACGGAATTAGGATGCAAAAAACCATCAGTAGTGATCAGTTCTACTTTACGGTGTTCTGGCCAGCGGCTAAGCAGCGCCTGAAGCACACGAGCGGTTGTGCTTTTTCCTACCGCAACGCTGCCGGCAATACTGATGATATAAGGGATTTTCTGCCCATTAGTGCCAAGGAATTGCTCAAGCACTGCCTGACGACGCAGATTAGAACTGATATAGAAATTAAGCAGACGCGAAAGCGGCAGATAAATCTCGGCCACTTCTTCTAATGAAAGGTCTTCATTGATACCACGCAGACGCTCAATTTCACCTTCAGCCAACGTCATTGGTACTGAATCGCGCAGTGCTGCCCATTGCTGGCGATTAAACTGCAAATAGGGCGTAGTAAGAGGTGTCGTTTTTTTACTCATAAGCAGGCATCTGAGTGCAAATTCTGATTCATCAACACCTTGCTGCATTAGGCAAACAACGATGTATCAAACTCAATTGCACATCACAGGGGTAATTAACGAGAACAATGGGCAGGAGGGTAACATCAGTGTGACTTTAAAAAGAAGTAAAATGATAAATAGGAGCACGCTTTCGCAAGCGTGCCCGCATTTTTCTTGTCGGTCAGTAGCTTGTCACTACATTTTCTGCTGGGCGGGCGCGCAGACGTTTATAGTAAATCGCGCCGGGATGAGGATGCCCATCCGCGCATAATGCATAGTCGGGCAATTCCCCTAAATAGTGGTAGCCGTGCGAACGGTAAAAATTTTCTGCCACAGACCCCGCAATGACATCCAAATAAAGCAGACCACGTTGATAGCTTTCTGCGTGTTGCTCAAGCGTCTGCAATAATCTGCGACCGATCCCTTCTCGTTGAGCGCTGGAATGCACGAGCAGCTGTAAAATCTCCGCGCGATTTTGCCCATCTGGACGCTGACAAATGTTGAGCTGCACGCTTCCCACCACAACCGAGTCAATGATCGCGCTCCATAACAGCAACTCATGGCGTGCCATTTGGTTGCGCAAGCTATGAAAATAGCGCTCGGCATCCTGAGACTGTTGCATCTGTTGCGAATGTTGAAATGCCGAAGTCATATTGTTTTTTACCGCGTCTATCATCAGGGCAGCCAAAGCCCGGCGATAACGGGGTAATGTTTCTGCAGTAATCTGAACAATATTCATACGACACCCTCCATTTAATGGCCTTATTTAGTAGAGAAGCAAAATGCGGGCCAGCCGAAAAAACGGCTGTGGAGGATGTTTTCACAAAAAAATTTCTAAATTTGCACAGTAGAAAGGCAGTGCGCTTCAAATATGTGCGTTGGAAATGATGTTGATACGAAGAAAATCAATCGACAGAGTGATGTAAAAATGGACATGTTTTGGATGATTTTACTGCATGAGATAGCTAATTTGAGATGATTTGCACAAATAGTAAGCGATAGAACAATTTTGGCGATTTTTTTGTTGCATCCTTCTTCGGGTCTTCCTAGAATGCGCTCCACTTGATGCCGGCTTAGCTCAGTTGGTAGAGCAACTGACTTGTAATCAGTAGGTCACCAGTTCGATTCCGGTAGCCGGCACCATCAAGTAGGTGGGATTCCCGAGCGGCCAAAGGGAGCAGACTGTAAATCTGCCGTCACAGACTTCGAAGGTTCGAATCCTTCTCCCACCACCATCTCAACCTCCTGGTTGGGCATCAGATAAAGTCTTTATCTGATGGGTGAGTTCTTCATCTCTCACCTTCGAATTTCAGATTGCGCATTAGCGTAATCAAAGTTGGTCAGAAACTCTGACCGGCTCGAATAATAGAAGGTCTTCTTTTATTATTCATAAGCTACAGAAAGAACAGGTAGCCGAGTTCCAGGATGCGGGCATCGTATAATGGCTATTACCTCAGCCTTCCAAGCTGATGATGCGGGTTCGATTCCCGCTGCCCGCTCCAGATGTGCTGATATGGCTCAGTTGGTAGAGCGCACCCTTGGTAAGGGTGAGGTCCCCAGTTCGACTCTGGGTATCAGCACCACTTCCTTTATCTCTCTCCTGATTCTCTCTCTGTAAACCAAACAGTCAGGCCTTGCCTGGTTGATATGACGATATCTTCGATATATCCGTGTCTTAGAGGGACTAGCGATGGCTAAAGAGCAATTTCAGCGTAACAAACTGCACGTAAACGTCGGCACCATCGGTCACGTTGACCATGGTAAAACCACTCTGACTGCAGCAATCACCACCGTTCTGGCTAAAACCTACGGCGGTAAG